>NZ_QAYX01000024.1:730000-732465 GCF_003054705.1 Opitutus sp. ER46 | reverse complement strand
TAATATATGCTATTGATATATAGCATGTTGGATATACATCAGCCGTCCAAATTGAACGCTTACACCCCTTCGACATGATGGCATTGATACAGGGAATGTCTGGATCGATATAAAAAAGAGGCCCGGACCTTCTTTCGAAGATCCGGGCCATAAACCTGGCAACAACCTACTCTCGCGGAACCTAACGTTCAACTACCATTGGCTGCTCGGGGCTTAACGGCCGTGTTCGGGATGGGAACGGGTGGGACCCCCGGCATATAATCACCAGGAAGGGAAACCGCAGCCGTGAGGCTGGGTAAGGGAAGATCAGTTTAGAGTAAGACTTAAGGAGGTAAAATAAACGCCTAGAACTGTTGAAGTGATTGTTTGCATAACCGGAAAGGTCATTAGTACCAGTTAACTCAACGGGTTACCCCGCTTACATTTCTGGCCTATCAACCGGGTGGTCTCCCCGGACCTTTCACCCCTTACGGGGATTGTGATCTTATCTTGGGATGGGCTTGGCGCTTAGATGCTTTCAGCGCTTATCCCTTCCGAACATAGCTACCCGGCGCTGCCGCTGACGCGACAACCGGAACACCAGAGGTTCGTCATTCTCGGTCCTCTCGTACTAGAGAATGAACCCCTCAAATCACAAACGCCCACAGCGGATAGAGGACCGAACTGTCTCACGACGTTCTGAACCCAACTCGCGTACCACTTTAATCGGCGAACAGCCGAACCCTTGGGACCTTCTCCAGCCCCAGGATGTGATGAGTCGACATCGAGGTGCCAAACCGCGCCGTCGCTGTGAACGCTTGGGCGCGATCAGCCTGTTATCCCTAGCGTACCTTTTGTCCTATGAGCGATGGCGATTCCACATTCAACCACCGGATCACTTGAACCTGCTTTCGCAACTGCTCGACTTGTTGGTCTCACAGTAAAGCTCCCTTATACTCATGCGCTCTATAGCCCGATTACCGACCGGGCCGAGGGAACCTTCGTAATCCTCCGTTACTTTTTGGGAGGATTCCGCCCCAGAAAAACTGACCTGCTATCACTGTCCCACGACCAGTTAATGGTGCGAGGTTAGACGCCTAACCAACAAAAAGTGGTATTTCATATTTTGACTCAGCCCGATCCTGGAACCGGGCTTCACAGTCTCCCACCTATTCTACGTATTGAAAGTCAAGCGACAATAACAGCTTACAGTAAAGGTGCATAGGGTCTTTCCGTCCTGCTGCGGGTAGGCGGCATCTTCACCGCCACTACAATTTCACCAGGCATCCCTCCGAGACAGTCGTCAACTCGTTACACGATTCGTGCGGGTCGGAACTTACCCGACAAGGAATTTCGCTACCTTAGGACCGTTATAGTTACGGCCGACATTCACGGGGGCTTAGATCCAGAGCTTGCACCCTAGACTTTCACCTTTCCGCATTGGTCACGTGTCACACCCTATACGTCGTCTTACGACTTAGCAGAGTGCTGTGTTTTTGCTAAACAGTCGGTTGACGCAATTAACTGCGGCCCCTTACGGGGCACCCCTTCTACCGAAGATACGGGGTCAATTTGCCGAGTTCCTTAGAGAGATTTAACCTGCGCGCCTTAGAATACTCATCTATCCCACCTGTGTCGGTTTACGGTACGGGCACTCTTGGCCTAACCGCGAAGCTTTTCTCGGGAGCCGAGTATCACAGAATCCCCCTCGGCCGTGGCCTCAGGGTCCTATCACTTTTCAGCCTTACCGGGTCTTTTATCCCCCGGCAGCCTACGAGCTTCGACGACGATTCAACACGTCGCTCTGCTAACTTTCTCCGTCACTCCACGGATCAAACGGTTTCGAGTGGTACAGGAATATTAAACCTGTTTGGCATCGACTACTCCTTACGGCCTCGTCTTAGCACCCGACTAACCCTGGGAGGACGAACCTTCCCCAGGAATCCTTGGGATTTCGGCGAGCCGGATTTCAACCGGCTTTATCGTTACTTATGTCTGCATTCTCACTCCCAAGCGCTCCAGAGTCGGTTACCCCTTCTCCTTCGCTGCACTTGGGACGCTTTCCTACCACGGCATTGCTGCCATCCATAGCTTCGGTATATGGCTTAAGTCCCGATCATTTTCGGCGCAATTTCGCTCGATGGGTCAGCTGTTACGCACTGTTTAAATGATGGCTGCCTCTAAGCCAACATCCCCATTGTCTAAGCAAAATCACATCCTTTTTCACTGAGCCATATTTTGGGACCTTAACTGATGGTTTGGATTGTTCTCCTCTCGACTATGAAGCTTATCCCCCACAGTCTGACTGCCGAGCTTCACTCTGCGGTATTCGGAGTTTAATTAAGTTCAGTACCCCGGTAGGGGCCCTAGCTTATTTAGTGCTCTACCTCCGCAAATCAGCGCTCGACGCTATACCCAAATATATTTCGGAAAGAACCAGCTATCACAGGGTTTGATTAGTCTTTCGCTCCTAACCACAGCTCATC